>NZ_JAKRFX010000040.1:0-1194 GCF_022347825.1 Pseudoalteromonas sp. OF7H-1
TGGAAAGCATGACGAAACAGGGTGATAGTCCCGTACACAAAAACTTATCTAAAGTGAAATCGAGTAGGTCGGAGCACGTGAAACTTTGACTGAATATGGGGGGACCATCCTCCAAGGCTAAATACTCCCAACTGACCGATAGTGAACCAGTACCGTGAGGGAAAGGCGAAAAGAACCCCTGTGAGGGGAGTGAAATAGAACCTGAAACCGTGTACGTACAAGCAGTAGGAGCCTACTTGTTGGGTGACTGCGTACCTTTTGTATAATGGGTCAGCGACTTATATTCTGTAGCGAGGTTAACCATTTAGGGGAGCCGTAGCGAAAGCGAGTCTTAACTGGGCGCTTAAGTTGCAGGGTATAGACCCGAAACCCGGTGATCTAGCCATGGGCAGGTTGAAGGTTGAGTAACATCAACTGGAGGACCGAACCCACTAACGTTGAAAAGTTAGGGGATGACCTGTGGCTAGGAGTGAAAGGCTAATCAAACCGGGAGATAGCTGGTTCTCCCCGAAATCTATTTAGGTAGAGCCTCGGACGAATACTTACGGGGGTAGAGCACTGTTAAGGCTAGGGGGTCATCCCGACTTACCAACCCTTTGCAAACTCCGAATACCGTAAAGTAATATCCGGGAGACACACGGCGGGTGCTAACGTCCGTCGTGGAGAGGGAAACAACCCAGACCGTCAGCTAAGGTCCCAAAGTGTATGTTAAGTGGGAAACGATGTGGGAAGGCTAAAACAGCTAGGAGGTTGGCTTAGAAGCAGCCACCCTTTAAAGAAAGCGTAATAGCTCACTAGTCGAGTCGGCCTGCGCGGAAGATGTAACGGGGCTAAACATACCACCGAAGCTACGGCTGCGTACGTAAGTATGCGGGGTAGGGGAGCGTTCTGTAAGTGGCTGAAGGTGTGCCGGGAGGCATGCTGGACATATCAGAAGTGCGAATGCTGACATGAGTAACGACAAGAGGAGTGAAAAACTCCTCCGCCGGAAGACCAAGGGTTCCTATCCCATGTTAATCAGGGTAGGGTGAGTCGACCCCTAAGGCGAGGCTGAAGAGCGTAGTCGATGGGAAACGGGTTAATATTCCCGTACTCGGTATGAATGCGATGGGGGGACGGAGCAGGCTAGGCAAGCATGGCGTTGGTTGTCCATGTGAAAGGCTGTAGGCTGGTGACTTAGGAAAATCCGGGTTG
>NZ_JAKRFX010000041.1:0-1124 GCF_022347825.1 Pseudoalteromonas sp. OF7H-1
CACCACGGAGTGATTCATGACTGGGGTGAAGTCGTAACAAGGTAGCCCTAGGGGAACCTGGGGCTGGATCACCTCCTTATACGATTTAGAACTTATTTGTTCGAAGTGTCCACACAGATGATTGTTGATTAGAATTAGAGAACACAAACATTGTTTGGGTCTGTAGCTCAGCTGGTTAGAGCGCACGCCTGATAAGCGTGAGGTCGGTAGTTCAAGTCTACTCAGACCCACCACTTTGCTTTGATGCTGCGTCTTTTTGCGACTCGTTTAGCAAACTAAACGTTCGTCACAAAAATCCTTGCCTGAAAGCAAAGATAGGTAAAAAACAAACAATGTTATCCTAGTAATGTGGGGCTATAGCTCAGCTGGGAGAGCGCCTGCCTTGCACGCAGGAGGTCAGCAGTTCGATCCTGCTTAGCTCCACCACTTTACTACTCCTTCTTATAGATAAACACTCTTACTCAGGTTCAAGTAACTGAGAGTTTTTAACTCTGAGAAGTCATTCTCTTGCTCTTTAAAAATTTGGAAAAGCTGAAAATTAAATTCTGATAGATAACGTAAAGTTATTTATCGAGTTTTCGAAAGAAAATGCCGATTAATCATTTCGATGATTAATTAGCGTCTACTTTAGTATTCAATATTAACTTCTGGCGAAGTTAAACTGTCTTTAGCAGTACAACTTAAAACCATTTTGGGTTGTATGGTTAAGTGACTAAGCGTACACGGTGGATGCCTTGGCAGTTGGAGGCGATGAAGGACGTACTAACTTGCGATAAGCCTAGTCAAGCCAGTAAGAGGCGCTTGAGACTAGGATTTCCGAATGGGGAAACCCACCTGCTTGCAGGTATCGTTAACTGAATACATAGGTTAGCGAGGCGAACGCGGAGAACTGAAACATCTAAGTACCCGTAGGAAAAGAAATCAACCGAGATTCCGAAAGTAGCGGCGAGCGAAATCGGACCAGCCCTTAAGCTTTAGTGTAGTTAGTGGAACATGTTGGAAAGCATGACGAAACAGGGTGATAGTCCCGTACACAAAAACTTATCTAAAGTGAAATCGAGTAGGTCGGAGCACGTGAAACTTTGACTGAATATGGGGGGACCATCCTCCAAGGCTAAATACTC
>NZ_JAKRFX010000042.1:0-1090 GCF_022347825.1 Pseudoalteromonas sp. OF7H-1
CCCGAATTCAGATAATAAGTGCACCACTCATGGTTAATCGGTGAGGAGAGATCAACTGCCTGTTGGTGGTACTCTGTAATCGCCAAAAAACAAGAGTAGTTACCATGAGTTACAAGCAGTTGATCGAAGGACAAAGATACCAGATAGAGGCATACTTACGCGAGGGTTTTAGTTACCGGGAAATTGGAAAGCGGCTGAGTGTTAGCCACAGCACGATAAGCCGCGAAGTTCGGCGCAATAGAATTCGGGATAATCATTATCTACCAGAGGTCGCCCACGCTAAAACGATGAAGCGCCGATGTCAGGCAGCGAAGTATAATATTTCAGGGCTGACTGTCACATTCGTAGAGTTCGGGTTGAGTCAAAAATGGAGTCCTGAACAGATCGCAGGCGTGGGTAAAATGATTGGTTACTCTGTTAGCCATGAGTGGATTTACGGTTTTGTGCAGCGTGATAAATTACGTGGTGGCAAGCTGTTTAAGCAGTTGCGCCATGGTCACCGCAAATATCGAAAAGGCAGTCGAGCCAAGCGAGTCATAATTCCGAATCGCGTAGGCATTGAACATCGACCAGCCATCGTCGATACGAAAAAGCGATTTGGTGACTGGGAGGCTGATACCGTTTTAGGCAAGCAAGGGACAGGCGCGATTGTAAGCTTAGTTGAACGTAAAAGTAAGCTATACCTGCTACGTAAAGTGCCAGCAAAGAGTGCTATTGATGTTAGCCGAGCAATGATAGGAATGCTGTGGCGGTATCGCGGCCAAGTCCGGACCATCACTGCGGACAATGGAAGTGAATTCTGTGATCACGAGCGGGTTGCAGAGAAGTTGAAAACAGATATTTACTTCGCTAATCCATACTCATCATGGGAGCGTGGGCTGAATGAAAATTTCAACGGGCTGCTGCGCCAGTACATCAAGAAAGGTACTGATTTACGGACTGTAACGGACAAGCAGATTGCTGATATTGAGCGGACATTAAATGCCAGACCGAGAAAGTGTTTAGGATATAAACAGCCTGCTGTAGTATTCAATGAATTACGTAAAGCAGCTTAATTTAGCGAGTGGTGCACTTCGGAGTTGAATTCGCG
>NZ_JAKRFX010000044.1:0-1026 GCF_022347825.1 Pseudoalteromonas sp. OF7H-1
AGGAGGGGAAGTTCCTGGAGTGGTTTACGCGGTAATTGCAAATGGAAGAGAAGTGCAGCGAAGCTCAGCCATGACTGCATCAGTTGATGTCACCTTAGTGGGTAACAATAACTTCGAGGTGGTAGCTTGTAACCCACAAGGAGCGGGGTGCGGTACATCCAAGCGCCACTCTGTAATAGGCACGATTGATCCTCCAAGTACTTCACCTCAAGTTACCTTCGATGTCGGTTATCAGCCTGTTAATCAGCCAATAGCGGTTCGCTGGAATACGGTAACAGGTGCGGATAGATATCGACTCTACGAAGACGATGTTCTAGTGTACCAAGGTAGTGGTAGTAGCAAGAGTATTAGCCATAACAACTATGGTCGCCGATTTTATAGCGTAGAGGCATGTAATCAAGGAGGTTGCGCGCCTCGCTCACAAGCACTCCCTATATTCTTTTATACCACGCCCGGCTCTGTAAGTGACTTCGCTGGCTCTGCTAGCTCAGCAAAAGTTGGCTCACAGGTACAGCTCACCTGGGGTTCTGCGGGAGGAGAAGTTCCAGGAGTGGTTTACGTGGTATTTGCAGATGGAAAAGAGGTTCAACGAAGCTCTGCTAGGAGCGCGCTAGTAACTGTTTCTCGTGTAGGTAAAAATATCTATGAGGTAGTCGCTTGTAACCCTGAAGGTACAGGATGCGGTACAAGTCAACAATTTGTTGTGTATGGAATGGATGTAGTCCCGGTTGAAAAGCGCTTTGAATGGTCTAAAACACGCTTTGATTTAGGTGAAGTGGGTACATTCTATTGGGATATTGAAGGTGTACATTCCTGCAGAGCTATAAAAGAGGGTGTACCAGAAGAGAATTGGCGGGGCCCTAAAGGTGATAACGGCAGGCATCAGTTTGTTGAATCTAGAAGTTATCCAACACAATGGGAGTGCTTTGTTGACGAAGCCAAGACTCAACGCTTTCCTGCCAATCCTTCAGAGTATTTGACCGCTGATTTGGTTGTATCAAACAAGTTAGTTAATCCTGTAATACT
>NZ_JAKRFX010000045.1:0-1006 GCF_022347825.1 Pseudoalteromonas sp. OF7H-1
AATCTAGCGCCGATACTTCCCTTACCCGTTGTCTCGCTTCTCCCCCTTCTGCTTCATACACACTCCTTAACACTTCATGCCTATCCAATATCGTCTCAAATACCTGTGTTAACACTTTCAGTGAAAACGTTCCTGTGACTCTAAAGACCATTGGCATGTTGTATTCCGGCGTGCCGCCTTGAAGTTTATCGATAAACCACAGTCGTTGCTGGGAAAAAGACACCGGGTAAGTCGTTTGTTCTCTTTCTATCTTAGTCAACCCCGGCCTTACATTGTGCGCGGTAGCGTCCGTTATCACCTGTGCTAATTCTTCTATCGTCGCGTTATCAAACACACTCGCTAACGAAATTTCTACACCACAGCGACTTCTTACTTCTGACACTACTCTGATTGACAATAAGGAGTGACCGCCTAAATCAAAAAAGTTTGCTTTTATGCTTACTGTACTCGCTTCTAAGTCTAGCAAGTGGCTCCAAATCTCTACTAGTGTCTTCTCTACCTCGCTTTGTGCTCCATGATATGCTACCTGTTGCCCCCTTTCTTCCCCTCGCGGCAGTGCTTTCTTGTCTACTTTACCATTACTCGTCAATGGCCACTCTGTAACCAATAAAATAACACCAGGCACCATATACTCTGGCAGAGTTTTCCTTAATGTCGTTTTTATTCTATTGACATAGTCTCCTACTACTTCCTCCTTTACTTTCTCCGTCGGCTTCACATACCCTACCAACTGTTTGCTATCTCCTTGCATTTGTGCAATCACCAACGCTGAATCAACGCCTGCCAACATCGCGAGACTATGCTCTATCTCTCCAAGCTCTATCCTAAATCCTCGGATTTTCACTTGGTCGTCTAGCCTACCCAAAAACTCTAAGTCTCCACTTGGTCTATATCTAACTAAATCCCCTGTCTTATATAAACGCTTGCTGCTGCCGGATTGCCCTTCTCTATAAAACGGATTATCTATAAAGCGCTCTGCCGTTAACTCGCTTTTATTCAGATACCC